>CBDEGC010000002.1:0-6399 GCA_965237675.1 Candidatus Latescibacterota bacterium | reverse complement strand
TGCTTGACGCGGACGCCGGCGCCGAGGCCGATCCACTCTACGATCAAGCGGTCAGGATCGTGACCGAGACCCGCCGGGCGTCGATCTCCGGCGTTCAGCGCCGGCTCAAGATCGGGTACAACCGTGCCGCTCGCATGCTCGAGGAAATGGAGCACGCCGGTGTGGTGGGTCCGTTGCAGTCGAACGGAAGCCGCGAGGTCCTCGCGCCGCCACCACCGGGGGACTGATCGGTCGCCGGTGCGCGGGCACGACGCCGCGTGCGCCGGGCGGACAACGGGACACTGCGCTCGTCACGCGGAAACAACCGTCATGGCATGTCGATTCGGGCGGCTCATCGCAGCCGGGTTGCTCTCGATGTCCTTCACCGCCGTGCTCGCGGACGCGGCGGGGCGGCTGGACACCTATCTGTCCGGGCTCGACACCGTGTCGTCGCAATTCGAGCAGCGCCTGTTCGATGAGCAGCGCAACCTGATCGAGCAGGCCAGGGGAACGGTGCTGATCGACCGCCCGGGGCGCTTTCGGTTCGACTACACGGATCCGCCGCAGCTCATCGTCGGCGACGGTGCGAGGGTCTGGATCTACGATCCGGAGCTCGCACAGGTCACGGTCCGCGACATCGACGCCGCGCTCGGCTCGACCCCGGCGGTGCTGCTGACCACCGACCGGCCGGTGGGGGAAACGTTTCGAGTCGAAGTGCGCGATACCGGCGGAGGTCTTGACGTGTTCGACCTGGAGCCGAAGGTCGAGGATGCTCCGTTCACCCGCATCGGGCTCGCGTTCGTCGACGGGGAGTTGCGCCGTATGGAACTGGTCGATCAGTTCGGCCAGACTACGCTGATGAAGTTTCACGGTATCCGGCGCCAACCGGAGCCTCCGGCCGGTGCCTTCACGTTCATTCCCCCCGCCGGCGTCGACGTCATCGACGCAGACGACTGAGTCCGCAATGCCGGTACGATGGCCTCCGCTTGACCGAAGACGAGAGGAACGATTTCAGCAATATTCGCGATTGAATGAGACTTTCTTGTTTCAAGCATAGCTCGGTGCACCCGATCTCACCGGCGAGCCACTCTGCGCGCCACACGCTTAGCTCCATTTCAACGCGGCGAGCAAGGGTTGCCAGACGCAAATTTATCGCCCGCGCGAAAGCTATGTTCGAGTGCAATGTAAGCCTGGACGGCAAGGTTTGGGGGCACTGGCTCGCTGGCGGGCCACTCCAAGACGGTCAACCGGGGCAGGGTAGAACGACTTCTGTCGGCGGGATACCTACATCTTACGGTGGGAATCGAATAAGGTACTTTCATGAAAGCGTACCCTGTTCCGTGCGGGCCAGCCGTCAACGAGAGCGAGCGCAAGGCCATCAACCAGCTCAAGACACGCCTGATCTCCGCTCCGGGCGATGACGAGTGGCTCCTGCTGACGAATCTGACTTTCTCCGCAACGCATCGCCTTCAATCCGACGAGATCGACATTGTCGCCATCGGCCCGCCGGGGGTGCGGGTTATCGAGGTCAAGCACTGGACCGCGGCATGGGTCAATCGGAATTCTGCCATCGTAGAACAGGAAGCCGATCGCGTGACCAACAAAGCGCGCAAGATCGGCACGACGCTGCGCCGGCAGGTTCCGGATCTCCCACGTGTGGATGGGGCGTTTCTGGTCACCGAAACGGCAGCCAAGGTCAAGGGACTCGAGGGGCGCGAATCTGTTCGCGGCGTTTCGTTCCATACGTTCAAGACTTGGCACGGCACCGTCGGATTCAATTCGCCGAATGTGCTGTCTTTGCATCAAGTTAGGGAGTTGGGACGTTCCCTGCAGCCGAGGAGTGCCGTTGCTTTGGACGGCGCGTTGAAACGACTGGCTGGTTACACGCGTCTGGAGATCCAGACGCCTGCGGACGAGCGGTTCCATCGGATCTACAGGGCGACGCATGCCTCCCGGCAGGATCGGGTGGTACTCCATCTCTACGACCTGTCGGCCAACGACGACTTGAAGGCCGCAGAGAGAGCCGAACGGGAGTGGAAATCGCTGCACCGGCTGCAACAGCATGGCTGGGCACCGCGCATCGTCGATTCGCTTCAGGATGCTCCCGGATATACGGACGAGATCAAGTTCTTCACCGTGGCCGATCCCGCTGCGCCCACCATTGAGGAGCGAGCTGCCGACGACTCATGGAATACGATTGCCCGATTGAGCTTCGCCCGCCGCGCGGTGAGGGCTTTGGGTGAACTCCATGAGGCCGGTGCGGGCGACGAACCCATGATTCACCGGAACCTGACGCCGAGCACGGTTCTGGTCAAGCATGACAACACCCCGATCCTGACCGGTTTCGAGTATGCCCGGATCCCGGCGGATGTCACCGTAGCGTCCGACACCTCGACGAAAGATTGGGACCCTACGGCGGCACCTGAAGTTCGCGCTCAGGGCCGCGGAGCCGCGGATCATCGATCCGATATCTATTCTCTCTGCGCATCACTGATGGCTTTGTTCGGGGACCGGAAGGATGAGGCCAGCCTCAAGGTCGCAGAAGTGTTGGCCCGAGGCATGGGGGACGCTCCTGGAGCGCGGAGGAGTCTGTCGGACTTGGAAAGGTCACTATCCAAGCTGTTAGGCGAGCCGATACCTGAACCCCTACCTCCACCAGCCCGATTCTGGACAGAGGATCAAGTCGTCCAGTTCCGCGGCCAGTGCTATCGAATCGTCTCGCGTCTGGGGTCCGGCGGCGTAGGAACGACCTACAAAGTCGTAAAGATCGATCGCGAGACCCACGGTGACCTCGGTACCTACGTTGCCAAAGTTGTTCGCGACGAAGAGACTGGGCGACGAGTTCTCAACGCCTACGAGTTGGCGCACTCGCATCTCCGTCACACCGCGCTGTCGACAATCTTTGAAGTCGCTCCCGAAACAGCTTTGTCGCCCTGATGACCTGGATTGAGGGCGAGCCGCTCAGCGAGTACGCCGGCGTACTGCCGATCCTGGCTGAAGACTTGCACGAAGAGTCAGGAGAAACATTGGCCTCGCGATGGTTGCGGACGGCGTGTGAGGCGTTGGACGTCCTGCATGGCAACGGCTTGGTGCATGGCGACTTGAGCCCTCGTAACCTGATCGTCTCCGGGAATGACTTGGTGCTCACCGACTACGACTGCGTGACGAGGATCGAGGCACGGGCGGCCGCACCGGGCACGGTTCTGTACTGTTCACCTTCCTATCTCGAAGGCCGCGATGCCACACCGTCCGATGACATTTACGCACTGGCCGCGAGTTTCTTCCAGGTATTGTTCGAGAAGGAGCCGTTCCAATACGAGGGCATCCAGGCTAAGGAACGCGGGCTGAACTGGCACGGAGTGGAGCGCGACGAGTATCCGGTGCTGGCCGCCTTCCTGGACCGAGCGACCGACCCGGACTCGGAGAAGCGATTCGCTACAGCAGCGGAGGCTCAGGCGGCTCTGAGTCCACTCCGACGCGTCGAGAACCAGACGGGAGACGCCGCGCCGGGTGAACGGGACGGAGGCACTAGAGCCGAGTCGTCGAACGCAGCCCACCCAGAGGACGAACGAACCGAGCGAAGCGAGAACGAAGTGCCTTGGTTGAAATCGCTACTGCAGTCATATCCCGGTTCACGGTGGGGCAATAGTGAAACGCGGGGCCTTGATACGGACTTCGCCGCAAGGACCTACGTTGAAACCAATCTGGAACAAGCACTGTATCGCGCCATCGTAGAGCGGCGCGTCAGCCTCATCATCCCGTGCGGGAACGCGGGGGACGGCAAGACCGCGCTACTCCAACACCTTGCCCGACGCTTGGGCTTGGGCGTTCAACCGTCGGCGACGCGTGTCCTGGAGGGAAGATTGAACGACGGATTGACGATACGTATGAATCTCGACGGATCAGCATCCTGGAAGGGCCGTCCCGCCGACCAATTATTGGACGAATTCCTGGCGCCGTTCCAGCAAGGCCCACCGAGTAAGGATATCGTCCATCTCCTCGCCATCAACGATGGCCGTTTGTTAGAGTGGATCGAAAATGTTGAAGAGCGTCGTGGTGAAACACCGCTGACTAAGGATCTCTACGACTTCCTTGAAAACCAAACTCCACCCTCCGGATCTCACATCCGATTCGTCAACCTGAATCAGCGCTCACTAGTCGGCGGTATCACGACGGACAGGAAGCGCATCGACACTAGCTTTCTCGACCGCTTGGTGGATAGCCTTTACGGTGGCGAACGTGCTGCAGCAACCTGGGCTCCCTGTCAGACGTGCTTGGCACAGGAACGCTGCCAAGTCTTCCGAGCGACTCGGATGTTTGGCCCCGACAGACTCGCAGACGTGGATGATCGCAGCCGTGCTCGACAACGGCTTTTTCACGCCTTGCAGGCTGTCCACCTTCGCGGCGAAACGCATATTACCGTTCGCGAGTTGCGCGCCGCACTAGTCTACATTCTGTTCGGCATCCATTACTGCCGCGACTATCATGCAAGCGACGATACTGCCGGCATGCCAGATCCACAGTCGTACTCGGAGCGCGCCTTTTCGCCCGAATCATACGGACGGCAGGGCGACGTACTTCGGGAACTGGTACGCTTCGATCCGGCCCTCGATGCGCATCCACAGATAGACCGACGCCTGTTGCATCCTCCACCTATTGACGACGAAAGCGACGTTCCCCGCTACGATGGGTTGTCCTTGGAGGCGGCGCGGCGCCGCGCCTATTTTGAGTGGCCGGAAGCAGAAGTCGAACGGCTGACCGGCGATCCACACACGCTAGATTTAGCCCAAGGACGTCATCTGCGTGAGTTCCGGGATCTGGCCATGAACGGTGATCCCGGCCAGTACGAAGAGCTGACCACGCGGCTTTGCGCCGGCATTTCTCGCCTTGAGACAATACCACCCCAAGCTCTGAATCGGCCCGGTACCGTGCCGCTGCAAATCACACCCAGAACGCCCACCGAGACGGCGTTCTGGGTCGAGAAATCCGTTGACGACTTCCACCTCGAACCCGATGTTTCGGACGGTGGTGAAGGGTTGGATCGACTACACCGGCAAGCGTTTCTGATCTACCGCTACCACGACGGACGCGAGGAACCCGAGCGCCTGCGCCTTGGCGCCGAGCTTTTTCACCTACTCCTGGAACTGAGCGACGGTTATCAGTTGGGCGATGTCGCGACGGACGATACGTTTGCGCATCTGTCCATATTCGTACAACGTTTGGTCCGTGAGGATCATCGCCGGATGTTCGCCTGGAACCCGATGCGCGAAGATACAATCTTTGACGTCTCCGCGGGAATCGACGATGCAGAACCTGGTCCGCGCCAACGCATGGTGATTGTGCCGTTTGAGCGGCCGGGAGAGCCGCATGCCGAATAGCGCCCGCGCCATTGTCCGGGACGTAATCCCTCGGCATATGGCCGACGAGATATGGTCAGCACGGTACGACAAGGTGCTGCCGATCTCATTTAGCGCGTTCGAACTCTCGGCTGTCCTGCCGGCCGTGTTCTATATGTTTCGATTCGGGCAGCGTCGCGGAGGGGGCGAGTTTCTGAAGACATTTGCACCGGAAGGCATTACTGTCCCGGAACGAAGACGAGCGGCGACGATAGAGCGGGTCGCCGAGAAGCTTGCATCCAACCCAAATTTCGAAGGTTTCGATGGCCCCGTCGAACGAGCAATTCTTGGCGATCTGCTGCTGTGTTTTTGTTTGGAAAATTCCAAGCACGACCTTGGCAGGAACAAACAAATTCAGAGGGTTACCCCTGGCCACTACATGGCGAGCTGGATCGATCTCCCTGTAAGTGCGACGCACCTTCGTTTCGTACCGGAGATGATCGTGGCGATGCTGGCGAACCAGGACGGCGCTTATGTCGAACCGAAAGGCAGCTGTGACCGCACTTGGTTTGCTGTCGCAAAGGACCACGACCAGAATCTGCTACTACGTGCTTTCAGTCAGGGTATCGAGTGGCGCGGCCCCGTGGCCAATCGGGCGGCAGATCGGTTCATTGAAGAGGACAAACACATCGGGTTCGACCAACTCCTCATGGTGCGACTGGCACAGCAACTCAACCGGGCGCCTGACAAGCCGCGAGGGAAAGAGGGCGAAAAAATTCCCAATCAACGTCCTATCGCAGAAAGCGCAGCGAAAGGCTTCTCTGAGGACATCCGGCGGTTCGTGCGGTCCTACGCAGAAGTCGTTCCCCGCCACGCTTTTGTCGATATGATCGAGTCATGTGTTGCGACGGGCATGACCTCCGTTCTTACCAGTGTCGTCGAGATTCTCTTCGAGTGGGCCGAGACGGGCGACATCATCAATCGCCAGCGCCAGCAGCCAGCGAATATCTTTGTAGATTGCTCCAACGGTGTCGATAGCCGCTTACGGGGTCTGGCCGAACAATCGCTCG
Organism: Candidatus Latescibacterota bacterium; assembly: GCA_965237675.1. GTDB lineage: Bacteria > Latescibacterota > UBA2968 > UBA2968 > JAAXHE01. The sequence continues at coordinate 14 of CBDEGC010000002.1, read as the reverse complement.
ACGACCTCATGCGT
>CBDEGC010000001.1:0-3199 GCA_965237675.1 Candidatus Latescibacterota bacterium | reverse complement strand
ATAAAGGATATTATCATGCGCTAGCGACCCGCCCTCGCGCCCCACGGCCCGACCCCCCCCTTTCCCCTCATAAACAGCCATCCCTTCGGATCGGCCCGCAGCAGTCCAGGGCGCGAAGCGGCGAAGCGGACCCTTGACGGCGAGGACCGATCCGACACGATGAAGCGCGAGGGGAAAGGGGGGTTTTTCCAAGCCTTCCCGCAGGGATAAATGAGGACGTGAGCGACCCCATGGGGGCCGGTACAGAGGCATGTTCCACACGTCCCCGCCTTTCTCCCGCGTTCGTAGCGGGCGGGCCGTTTCAAAGCGGATAACCACAGCGAAATGAGGCAGATAGACGAATGTAGCCGTGGTAGACCTAAGCCGAACATCGTGTTACACCCCCCCTCTGAGGCTGTAACATCCTGTAGCGGCGTTTGTAACACGAAAAAGCAACGGTTTTAGGCCCTCTCTCAACCGACCTCATTTCGATCTGCAAAGCGCACGGCCCGCCATGTCGAATAGTCGTCAATCGAGACTCCTTCCGTGAGCTTCGCTTCGGGGCTGTCTGGGGAAGATGGGAGAATAAGCCATGCAGCGTCAACGCGGCGATCTGGTTCCCATAGGTGAAGTCATCGGCGGCCTGGGCGGCCCGGTCCAGGTGATCCGCGAAGCCTCGCCCCAGGCGCGCCACCACTTCACCCAGGCCGACCAGGTGAACCAGCTTGTCGGGGCCAGCTAAAGGGCGGGAAAGCCCTCGGTGCGGGCTAATTTCGGGGTCCAGACTGTTGATCAGTTGAAAAAAATTCATGGTTGATCCGCTATGGCGTGGTGAACCACAAAACGGCAATGGCTGCCGCGACAAGCACCAATAGGACCGACCCACTTCAACACCGCTGACAAGCGTCTCACCGGGCGGCCAAGCTGGATGCCTAGCGGAAGTATATGACGGCGATCAGCCCGCCGAAACTCAAACTCCGTGTAACCGAGGCGCACTTTATTGGCCAACCGGTACCGTGAGCATGGCGTCGATCCCTTCGCTGCCAGCGGACTGGAGCGACAGGAGGTAGGTCAGCAGATTGAACGTCGCCTTGGAGTTCAAATCCGCATCGTCGATATAGAACCAATGGCCGCGGTAGCGGATCCGGACAAACGCCCCAGGTGGCGGCGACTCCGAGGAAGCGATCTTGAGCAGGTTGCCGGACACGATGCTCCAGTTGAAGTCTTCGTTCTCCCGCCCCTTGAGGACCGTCACCAGTCCCCTTGACTTGTGCGAGTCGGGCGGGTCGACGTTATGCGATAGAAAGAACAACGCTCCTAGCAGTGATCGTCCCGTCAACACGATCTCATCCGAGTCTCGTTGCTCGCCGCTACGCGTGGTCAATCGAAACGTGGACTCAGCGGCGTCGAGATCCAAGATCTCGCGTAGGCTGCGCAATATGTTGGATCGCGGGCTGTCGGATCCGGGCTTTTCGATTCTGACAAGAGCGGCTCCCGTCTCCCGGTCTTGCGCGAGCATGAAGTTGAGCGATCCCAGAATCTGCAATTCTCGGAGCAAGCGCGCCACTTCTCTGAATCGGCTGTTGTCGGGAATCCGGGACGGCGTCGGCCCGCTGGCGACAGGGGCGTTCGTGACATCGTTCAGTCTGTCGACGCAGCACATCAAGAGCCGCTCGACACTCCAACCCGACTGGGACAAAAGAATGATCGTGCTAGGCGAAATCGGTGTGAGCAGGCGTTGAGTGAACTCCGCTCCGGAAATCGGTTCGTAGGTAATGGTGGGCTGCTCGCTGTAGCGGCCGCCGAGGTCAACACCTATCTCAGTGCTGCCCGTTCCGTCGACATGGATTCTGGGCAAGACGCCCACGCGCGCGTCCAGTGTGTACTGGGCGATGACGGTTCCAACATCGAGAAACATTGGAGTATCCCTGTATCGCAGCCGGACTATGTTCAGGAGTAGCTGGTCGTTCTGGGATCGCGCGATCCGCTCGTTGTAGTCGAATCGCGCCGCCGGGATCGTCCTCGGTCCGAGACGGGTCGCGCAGGCACTCAGGAGGATGGCGCCACAAAGAGCCGCCCAGCTTGCAATGCCGCTCTTCGTTTGGATCATCCTAAGTGGGCGCTTCCCGATGCCGCATGCGGGCATGCCTGTGGTCATACCCGTAGCTTTGTACTGGGGCGGGCACGCTGTCGGCATTGCCCGCACGGCGTAATCGACCGGGGCATGATCGATGTCAAGCCCGCGCTCCCATCATAGGGAAGCTTGACTGGTCCGGTCCGCCGAGCCTCGCAACTTTAGTATCAGGGTTATACTTCACACACCCGGCACCCTTCGTGCCGGACGGTCTGGTGATCGAGTGCCGGCGTAGGAGGGAAAGAACCCGTGAGGGTGGCAGCGATCGGTCTGCTCGGGGCCCCGTCCTGACAGCGAACCTGTGGGCGACAGGGTGAGATCCATGAACCGTATGCGGCTACTGAAGGGACCCTTCTCTTACCGCTTGATAAGAGGTACTTTTCGTTCCGCCCCGGGCCGGGGTTCCGGCAGACGCAAGAATGTCGATGGCTCCAGGATGCATAGTTCCTTTCAGTGAGCGTTCGGCACGCCCGGCCCAAGATAGCTGAAGAACGCGGTCGTGTGGCCGGTGGCCAGCGAGCTGTAGAACTGGCCCATGCGCGGAATACAGAACGGTATTATATCATGCTATAATGTTTTGTTGAAAACACTATTTCAGTATTGCATGTCTTACTGAAATCATATTATGATTACACCATGTCTGTTTGCCCCGATGAGAGATTTCATGGGATACATCATCGCAACGGCTTCACAAAAGGGCGGAGTGGGGAAATCCACACTCTGCCGCATGATCGCCAGGGAAGCCGCGATTAACGGCCTCACGGGCAAGATCGCAGATTTCGATGTGCGCCAATCCACCACGACACGCTGGACAGAGCGCCGGATGCAAAATCGCGTCCAGCCTATCATCCGTGCCGAAACTTTCCTGAGTGTGTCTGAGGCGCTGAAAGATGCGGCTGACTTCGATGTCTTCATCCTAGACGGAGCGCCGCAAGCATCAAAGCAGACCAAAGAAATGGCCGGCACGGCGGATCTGCTCATCATCCCAACCGGCGATTCCTTCGAAGATCGAGAACCGGCTGTCGAACTGGCCAACGATCTCTACAGCGACGGAATAAGCCCGGCCAAGATCGCGTTTGCCTTGTG